>NZ_JACHMP010000002.1 GCF_014204985.1 Streptosporangium becharense
CTATTCGGGCACGGCGTTGACCAGGAACATCTGTCACGACCTGCAAAAACGGTGCTCTTCAGTGGTCCACAGGGGTGATGAATGGCGCTTCGGAGGGGAGGGGATCTCCCAGTCATCTCCCAGTCACCTCCCAACGGTCCGCAGGTAACAGTCGAGGCTCCTCCCCCTCCCTGTTGATCACAAAGACGGGCACCCCCTCCTTGACGCCGACCCGCAGCCGTTCCTCCGGGGACGGCATGCGGGCGGTCAGCACCTCGCCGGCCGCCAGCACGACGGTCTCCCGCTCTTGTTCGGCGCGGACGAGCGATCCACGGGAAGTTGTCACGATCAACCCCTCGGAGCGTAGGAGGGCCATAGCGCGGCGGACCGTGTCCCTGCTGAGACCGTAGCGCTGCACGTAGTCCAGCTCTGCGGGGACGCGCTGCGCCGGGGCCAGGCGGCCGCGGGAGATCTCATTGCGCACTAGGTCCGCCAGCTGCTTGTACAGGGGGCGGTCGGCCTCCGGATCGATCATGGAGAAGACCGTACGCACGTACGCAGCAGGGACCGAATGTGCGTACGAACGAACGTTGGTACGTACAACTCACTTGGGTCTTATGGGCAACCGACCTGACCTGGGAGGACCTGGATTTACCCACTCATCACCGGGGCCTACTCCCATTCCCCCTCACCGCTACCCCTTCTGATCAAGGCCATAGGGCCTAGACTGCGAGGTGGGTTAGTTCCACAGCAAAGGCCCCCTCACCGTTGGGTGAGGGGGCCTTTGCTGTGGAACTGGAGCGAGTTAGTCGAATTCGCCGGCCTTCACACCGAGCACGAACGCGTCCCACTCGTTCTTGGTGTAGGTCACCGGGGCCTCGTGAGGCCTCTTGCTGTTGCGCACCGCGCGCCCACCATCCGGCAGTTCGGCGACCTCGACACAGTTGTCGTTCGGGCCGCTGAAGCTGGACTTGCGGTAGGCGAGCGCGGACGGGGTTAGTTCCATCCTCACCTCACATCTTCAGTTGGTCTACCAGCGTTGCCAGGTACCTAACAGACTCCTCCGGAGTCTGGGAGAACGCTACCGCTTGCGTGAAGATCCGGTTGTACGCCTGGAGCTCCTCGGGCTTCTCCAGGTGGAGGGAGTCCGTCGCCGTCTCTAAGTACACCACCGACGGGTCCAGAGCTGTGCCGAAGTCCAGGATGGTGAACGGGCCTGGCATCGCCGCATGCGCGCCAATCGCGTCCGGCAGGATCTGGATCGTGATGTGCGGCTCGGCGGCAACCTCGATCAGGTGACGCAGCTGCTCAGCCATCACCTCCGGCCCACCGACCATCTTGCGGAGCGCGGCCTCGTCGATCAGCGCGTAGAACTCCGGCGGCTTCTCCCGCTTGAGGACGTCTTGACGCACCATGCGAACTTCGACGCGGCGCTTCACGGATACCTCGTCGAGGACTTGGCCGGCTCTGAACACCGCGGCGGCGTAGCCCGACGTCTGAAGCAAACCAGGGACGTAAAGCGCTTCGTAGGTACGGATCTGGGTGGCGTCGGCCTCGAACCCGGGGAGGTCGCCGCGGAAGACGTCGGTGTACTTGGCCCACCAGCCCTTCTCTCTCGACTGGCGGGCGAGGTCGAGGATGGCTTCGCGAACCGCGTTGTCAGTGACGCCGTACAGGTCGAGAAGGGCGCGGATCAGCACCAGGTCGGGGCGGGTCCACTGATTCGTTTCCCATTTGGTCAGGCGCCCTTTGGACCACCCAAGGCGCGTGGTGACCTCCTCGACGGTCAGCCCTGCCTTTTTGCGAAGACGAATGAGCTCTGCGCTGAGACGTCGCAGCTTCACTGTGGGGCTGCCGGTCACGTGTCCTCCTGTGTGCGCTGGGTGAGCGCATCATATGGCGAGTCAAGGTTCACGAACCAGACAATTGTGACTCTGAAACTGTGGTCTTGAAAGTTTTTAGTTGAGAGGTCAGTATGAGGGCACCCAGTCACGCGAAGTGAGGTCCCCATGACGCTCACGCAAGATCGCGCAGCCGAACTGCGCGCGCTTTACCCCCCGTGGGTCATCTGGCAGTCCGACATCGGACGCTGGTGGGCCATGCGCGGGGGTGGCCTCAGCTTGGCCCTACGCGACCGTGGTGCCGTAGCGACCGTGGACGCTGACGATCTCGAGTCGCTCACCGACCTGATCACCACTCAGGAGCAGATTCGCAGGGAGGCGTCTTGACTCCCGAGGATCTCGACCGCCTGCACCAGGCCGCGCTCCGTCGCGGCGTCGACCCCGACGAACTCGACCGGCTACGAACCGCCGCGCTCGCCGACGTTGGCGGCGACATGGAGCAACTCGCCCGGCAGGTGCGGATCCACAACGCGCTCGCCGCATTCAAGAACGAGATTCGCCACGACCCTCCTCTTCGCCCCTGATGCCGCCCGGCCCACCGCCGAGAACCAGGCGCGCGGCAGGCCGGGCCACCACTCCCTGACCACCGGGACGCAAGACCCAGGTCAGGGACGGCGACCCCCGCTTGCAGAGGGGCAGGCAGGGGTCGCCACCACACCCCCGGCGGATGCGACCCTCACCCGCGCCGCCGGGCCGGCCCCCACCCCCGGGTGGGGGCCACCCACTCACCAGCTCACGACCAAGGAGCCCGTATGGACGACGTCGAATACGGGGTTCGCTGGACCCCCAGCAGCGGCGCCACCGCGGTTGCGACCTCTCCCATCACCGCCGACCGGGCCGGCCGCCTCGCCCGGCAGCTCCGCGCCGCACAGCGGCTCTTCGGGGTCGCCGAGGACGCGACCGTCGTCTACCGGAAGCCCGGCGGCGACTGGACCCCCGTCACCGCCCCCTGAACTGCGGAAGACCCTCGCCCGGCGGACACCGGGCGAGGGTCCTTCTGCGTGATCCGTCCACTCCTACTGACCAGGAGAGTCCGACCCGCATGCAGACCGTATTCGATCTCCTCGAGCGTGTCCCCCCGAACGCCATATTGATCACCGGCGGCATCGCCGCGCTCCTCGCCCTGGCCCTGGCCGGCCTCCTCGTCTGGCGGGTCTACCGGTACGCCGCCCCCAGGCCGCTGGAGGAGAACCTCACCATCGTGGCCGCGAGCATCGCCACCGGCGTCTCCGCGCAGGGCATGTGGCGCTTCTCCAGCGACGTCCTCGGTTTCAACGGGCCGCTGCGGCTGCTGCTGTTCGCCTTCATCGAGGTTGCTGTCATCACCAGCGCCGTGCGGGCCCGCCGCAACATGCGGGAGAACTTCTCCGCGGGCATCGACGGCGCCGCGGTGTGGGTGCTCACCGGCCTGACCGCGGTGCTGTCGACCCTGGATGCCCGCAGCGCGGCCGAGGCCGTCTTCCGGCTCGCCGCGCCGCTGGTGGCGGCCTGGCTGTGGGAACGGGGCATGGCCATCGAGCACCACCGCATCACGGGCCGGGCCCGGATCCACTGGCGGATCACGCCGGAGCGGGTCCTGGTCTGGGTGGGCCTGGCCGAGGCGACCGGGCGGACCGCCGGCGAGGTCGACGCCCTCCGGCGGCGGACCCGGGTCGCCCTTGCGGCCAAGCGGGTCCGGGCGTTGCGCGCGGCCGGCGCCAAGCCGCGCAAGGTCGCCGCGGCCATGGCCCGGCTGGAACGCGCGTATGCGGCCGCGGCCTGGCACACCGGTCTGGCCCGCGACCCCGAGCAGCAGCGGGCCTTGGCCGGTGAGGTGGGCGCCACCTACAGCGCCGCCGCGCTGGTCGACCTGCCGCCGACCGCGACCTGGACGGGCAGCTCGGCGCCGCCGGAGACGGTGCAGATCGCCGAGGACCTGCGCCGGTGGGTCGACGCGGAGACCGCTCGGCGGGATCCGATCGAGCAGGCCCGTGATCCGGAGTTCGTGGCTGCGCTCGCCTCGATGGCGGCCGCGGCGACCGGGTGCCATCTGGTGCCCGTGGCCAACGGCATGGCCGGGTCAATGACCGCATGGCCGGTCATTGACCGGGACGCGGAGCCGGTCGTCGCCGCTCCCCGCCCCCCGGGTGACGCGATGCTGGGCGCCGCCCCGTCCGGGGCCGGGGCGGCGGCCGCGGCTCCGGGACCGGCTGGGACAGATGTCATTGACCCCTGCACAGGCGTCATTGACCGGTTCGACCTGGGCGCCTCCAACGAGAACGGCCCGGTCAACTCCGAAGAGTCCCCCGGAGAGCAGACCAAGGTCGCGATCATGCGCGCGCACTGGCTCGCCGAGGTCGCCCAGGGCCGCCGCCCGCGCATGGTCGACCTCGCCCGGGTTGCGGGCGCCGATCAAGGCATGGCGTCGCGCTACCGCAAGCGGTGGGCCAACGAACTGGAGCAGCTCGAGACGGCCGGATGACGGCCGAGCGGCCCGCAGAGCATTGCTGTCCTCAGACTCGCGTGATCGGGTGCCCGACCTCCCACATGGAGGCGTCCCTGCGGGTGACGTTGACCTCGACCACCCGGCCCGCCGCGGCACCAGCGGTTGCGGTCGTGACCCGGGTGACGCACAGCACCGGCACCCCGGGCGCCAGGTCGAGGAGCCGCACCTCGTCCGGGGTCGCCGCCCGTGCGGAGACGGCGACGTGCCACTCCAGGTGTCCCCACCCGAGATCCTGCTCCATCCGGTCGTAGATCCCCCCGGGACCGGTGTCGGCCTCGGCGAGCACGGTGCCGGCCGCCAGGTCCGCGGGCAGGTAGCTGGTGGCGAGTTGGGCTGTCTGCCCGGTGTCAGGGTCGCCCATCACCCGGTCGCGGATCACCACGGAGCTGCCCGGTGCCAGGCCGAGCACCGGCACGAGGTCCAAGGGGCACGGGCCCTCTGTGACGGTCGGCGGCTGGAGGGCACGCAACGACTGCGTCGCGGTGCCGAAGAAGTAGCCCAACTCGTCGCGGCGGACAGTGGAGTCGAGGGTGACGCGCTGACGCCGCCGGTGAGCGCGGACGAGGGTGCCACGGCCTTGGGTCTGCACAACCAGCCCTTCAGTTTCCAGGTGGGCGAGGGCCTTATGAATGGTGTCCTTGGACACCTTGTAGACCTGGGCGAGGTCGACTTCGCGGGGCATGAGGTCTCCGGCCGGGTACCGCCCGGCGTTGATGTCGGCCCGAATCTGGTCAGTGATCTGTTGCCATAGCGCCATACTTTCCGATCATAGGTGGCTGCCTATTGACGACAAGTGGCGAAAGGTCCACAGTCAAAGCAACCGATAGATGGCCACCTATCGTAGGTAAAGACCTAACGTCTTACCTCAACCCCCTGGCACGCAATTCATTGCGCGCCTACCGTCGAACCATGGACGAGGAGAAACCCACCGTGTCCGTGTACCACGTCATCCCCTCGAACGACGCCGTCACCAGACTGCTCAACCGCGAGCGGGGATTCCCCGTGCCCCCCCACCCGGCCGCTCAGGCCAGCAGCACCAAGAGGTGCGGCTCTTGCGGCGGCGCAGGCCGCTACAACGTGCACACCGAGGAGAAGAAAGACGGTAAGACGGTGATCACCGTCGTCTCGCGGCCGTGCGGCACGTGCGGCGGATCGGGCCGAGTGCCCGCATAACACTCCGGGCACACAGAGAAGCCCCGCCCGCCCTCCGCTGCGGAGGGCGGGCGGGGCTTCTCGCATCTGGGGCCCGGGCATCGGTCGGACGCCCAAGGCAAGCCAAGCTACAGGTCGTTCAGATCCCGGCCAGCGTGTCCGCCGGGGTGGTAGCCCGGCGTTCTCAGCCACCCCGGCAGCAGCGCCTGCACGCTCGCCAGCGCCATCACCCGGGCGAAGCCGCCGGCCACCGCGAGCGCGCCGACGACCCAGGGCAGCGCCTCGGGGATCCCGGACGCGTCCACGATCATCGGCAGCGCCACGGCGACACCAACGGCAGTCTGCAGGGTCGTGCGGATGGCCCGCTTGGTCTCGATCTTCATGTGTCCTCCGGGGAGGTAGGGCCGCCGGGGCGGCGGCCGCGGATACGGGGTCAGGTACCGGCTTCGGTTAGGCGCTGGCGGGCGACGTCGGCGTAGTGCTCGGTGAGCTCGATGCCGATGTAGCCGCGGGCCTCCAGGCGCGCGGCGACGCCGGCTGAGCCGGACCCGGCGAACGGGTCCAGGACGGTCCCGCCCTCGGGGCAGATCTGGATGAGCTGTCGAAGGACGTCGACGGGCTTCTGGGTGATGTGCTGCCGCTGGTGTCCGCGGGGCTGGGAGCCCTCGACGACGCCGGGCAGGTAGATCGGCTGGGCGTGCCGGTGCGGCTGACCGTGGGAGCCCCACAGCACGTACTCGCACTCCCGGCGGAAGCCGTCCCGGGTCGGCCGGTTGATGGGCTTGCGCCAGGGGATGATGCCGCGCCAGGTCCACCCGGCGGCCTGCAGCGCGTCCGAGGTGGCGGGCAGCTGCCGCCAGTCGGTGAAGACCAGGCAGGATGCGCCGTCGTGGCTCGCGCGCAGGCACTCCAGCAGGATCATGGTGATCCACAGCGTGTAGGACCGCTGGTCGCGGGTGTCCCCGGGAAAGTCCGCCAGCTTGTGGCGGGCGTCGCCGGAGACGTACTTACAGCGCGCCGACTGGGTGCGCCGCTCGGTCGGGGTGCGGCCGCCGGAGCAGTAGGGCGGGTCAGCGATGACCAGCCCGGCGGTGCCGGCGGGAATGGTGGACAGGACGGCCAGGGCGTCGCCTTGAATGATCTGGTGGTGCATGTTTCTCCCGAGGTAGAGGGGTGAACTCGGGGCGACGGCGCTACAGGCCGAGTAGCTTCGGCCAGGTCTGCTCGCCGACCTCGCCATCGGGTTCCAGGCCCTTGGCGCGCTGCAGGTGCTTGACCTCGTTGACGACCTTCGGCGAGTAGACGGCCGGGTCGATGACGGCCGGGTCCAGGTCCTGGCCGTAGCCGCGCGCCTGCAGCAGGAAGAAGATGGTCTTGGGGTGCCGGCCCTTGGCGCCGGGCCGGATCAGCGGCAGGTCCTCCACGAGCTCCTCCGTCCAGGTCTGGGCCCGCGCGGCCCGGTAGTTCGGGTAGGCGAATCCGGCGACTCCCGCCATGGACCGGGTGTGCTCCTGCAGCCGGTTGGAGGTGTTTCCTTCCAGGGTGCGGAACCGGCCGTCGCGGAGCACCGCGGTGACGATGCCCACGTGGTCGATCGCGTCGATCCGGGTCGAGCCGCCCCAGTCGAAGTAGACGAGCGCGCCGACCTTCGGCGTCCGGCCCCAGCGGCCGCGGCCGCGAAACCACGTCGCGGCGTACGGGGTGTAGGCCATGCGCGGGATCACGCTCTGCGGGATCCCGGCCTGCTCGGCCGCCCAGGAGATGAGCATCTGGCACCACGGGCCCCGGGCGAACCCGGGCGCCGGCTTGTGATCTTCGTACCACTGGGCGAACTTCGTCCACCCGTCGATGCGCTCGCGGTAGCCGAGCTCGCCGCGGATGACTCTGATCAGCTCAGCCCTCGTCGTCATCGCTGGCCTCGTCTTCGATCATGAGTTCAGCCCAGTCGTCCTGGGCGCCGTCTTCCGGCCGCACGGCGGCGCCGCCGACGGGTGGCGGCGGAAACGGCTCGGTCATAGGTCCTCCCTCCTTCCAAGGGCGGCGTCAGCCTCGGGTCAGACCGAACGCGAGGGTGATGAGCACCCCGGCGGCGGTGACCATGAGGCCGACGATCGCAACGATCTGCCGGGTCCGCTCGGCGAGCTGTGCACGGGTGACCGCGTCACGCTCGACGGTCTCCAGGCGCGTCTCCAACGCCTGGTCGCGGGCTTCCGCGGCGACCAGCTCGGCGTCAACGCGCTTGACGAGCTCGGCGTGACGGCCGTCCGCATGGTCGAGGCGCTGCAAGATCAACGCGTTCTGGCCGGTGGTCCGCTCAAATCCCACCTCCACCATGCGGCGGATTTCCGCTAAGGCGCCGTCGACGCCCGGTTCCTGCGACACGAGAGCCCCGTTCGTGATGGCCGGATCCGGCCAGGTGGGCCGGACAACCGGCGATGTGTCTCGTACGTCACACACGCATCCCCGCACATCAGGAGATGTCGTGAGCTATCCCCCGCCGGGCCAGCCTCAGCAGCCCTACGGTCAGCACCCGCAGCCCTACGGCCACGCTCAGCCCCCGCAGCCCTACGGCCAGGCTCAGCCGATGCCGTACGGTCAGCCCTCGCAGCCGTACCCGACCGGCGGCTACCCGCCCCCGGTGGCGATGCCGCAGCAGCCGATGCAGGTGCAGCAGGTCGGCCACAGCGTGACGAAACCGGCGTGGACGTGCGGAGAGATGGCGCTCATGTTCTGCACCATGGGTCTGGCCTACCCGATCATCTGGATGCGGCGGCGGGCCAGAACCACGGTGACCCGGCACCGGTAAGCGGGCGCCGGGTCACCGGTGATGCGTCAGTAGCCGGGGTTCCCCTCGAGGTACTGGTAGGTCATGTAGGACATGTACCGCACCCGGCTGTTGCCGACGGTCGCGGTGGCCTGCGCCCACTGCAAGCCGAAGTCGCCGATGGTGTCCTCCACGAACAGTAGGCCCCTGATCCACAGGCTCGCGTTAGGGCCGAGTCCGCCGAAGGTGGCGGAACTGCCGCCGCCGGCGGACCACTCGAAGGTGCCCGTCCGCAGCGCGGTGTCGGCCGAGGCCGAGACGTTCGGCCCGTGCGCGAAGAAGTCGAAGCGGCAGCTGTCCGGCAGCGTGAAGCCGATCTTGAGGTCAGCGCCGGTGGGAGAGTCGTACTTGATCTTGAAGGTCACCTCGTAGACCGACCAGGGTTCCGGAATGAACCGCAGGTGGTCGTCGGCCTGGAGCGTGGTGCTGTTGTTGACGAACTCGTCCATCAGCTTGAGGACGTGAGGCATGGTGGATTCCTGTCTAAGAGAGGTGTGGTTCCGGCACGCGGCAACGGGGGGCAGGGGCGGCGGCCGCGGCCGGGCCGGGCGCCACCGCCGCGGCCGGACGGCCATGGTCACAGCGGCCCGTAGACGGTGCCGCCGGACGCGCGGTAGTACAGCCGCCCGTCCTTGGCGTAGAGCCGCACGCCGCTGGCCGGTGCGGGTGGATCGGTCGGCAGGTCCGGCAGGATCAGCCCCTGGGATGCCTGCTCGTACGGCACCCGGGACTGGCCGGCGGTCAGCGCGGCCGTCCGCGCCACGCGCAGGTCGCGGACATCGTCGGTGAAGTCTCGGGGGTAGTTCGGGGTACCCATTACGCCTCCTCGAAGATCAGCTCGGCGCGTTCTTCGCCGTCGTCGCTGGTGGGCGGCTTGATGTCCATGCCGACGATCCGCCAGGCCCTGGAGAAGGTCGGGGCGCCGGAGGGGCTGAGGGGGAACCAGTCGTTGACCAACGTGAACCGCGCCGTGTCGCCCAGGTAGTTGGGGTCGATCGAGAAGGCGTCATCGAAGTGCACGGTGATCCGCGGGATGGACACCGACCCGGACCGGGTGTCGCGCAGCTGCTCGGCGTGGGCGTTGAGGGTGGAGATCCGGCGCACCGAGGAGTAGTCCTCGGTGCGGTCCAGCAGCGGCCACCCGGCGGCGAGCCGGGCGGTGTCTTCGTAGACGTCAGACATGAGCGGCTCGGAGGCCGCCGACAGGTCGTCCTGGATGGTGTCGCCGCGGGTCTGCCAGGCGGTGGCGGCCTGGGTGGCGTCCTCGGGGTAGGACCAGGATTTGATCACCCCGGGCTGGGTGATGTCGCGCACGATGCCGGGCGAGCCGAGCCGGGTCGCCCACACCCATTCGCGGACCCGCTGCCCGGTGACCGTGTCGATCCGCGTACGGATCATGTACTCGAAGCCGCCGATCACGTTGGCGAGCTGCTCCAGGCGCTCGCCGTAGGTGGCCGACTCCGAGGCCCGGTAGGTGCGGTCACGCAGGGTGCCGCTCAGCCCGCCCATGAGGGCCAGGCCCATGTCGCCCTCGGGCCGGGCCGCCATGTGGGTGAGGAGCTGGCGGGCAATCTCGATCTGGTCGACGTCGGCGTAGGTGAGGTCGGCGCGGATCTTCCGGCGGTAGGGGTAGGACTCCAGGCTGGCGCCCTGCAGCTGCAGGGTGAGGTGGCCCTGGTCGTCCATGGCGGGCTCGGCGTGCCAGATGAGGTAACTGCCCCAGATGTCGACGTCGCGCATCACGTGGATCACGGTCCGGCCAGCGACGATCTTGCGCGCCTCGTCCCCTGCGGCCGGGCTCGTGATCGGGTAGCTGGCCCGGAGCACGCCCGGCACGATGATCCGCCGCTGGCAGGTGTCGACGGCGAGATCCAGCTCCGTCAGCGTCAGGTCGGTCAGGGCGTCCGCGACGACGCAGTGGCGGATCGCCGCCGGAGCGCCGTACGGCGTCACGGGAGCTTCTCCAGGCGCATGTAGCTGTCGGCGCGTACGGTCGTGGTGCCGGAGCCGGCGGTGTTCTGCGCCCACCGGTAGGTGAGCGGCCCGGCGGTCGCGCCCACCGTGACGACGCCGGAGATCCGGATGGACGAGATCGGCGACGGGGTGCCCTGACCGGGCACCACGACGGTGGTCGTGCCGAAGTCGGCGAACGCCTCGCCCGTGAACCCGGTGCTGGCGACGACGTGGCGTGAGGCCCAGGTGCCGGTCACGCCCGCCGGGACGATCCACCCCTGCCGGAAGCCCGGGGTCGCCCCGGAGGCCATCAGTACCAGCATGTCCAGCAGGTAGCTGCTGTTCGCGGCGAGGTTCACCGACAGGTGCGGATCAGCCGTCAAGGTCGTGGTGTTCGTCCGGTCGGTGTTGACGGTCTTGCGGGCGATCAGCACGCCGGAGGAGGACGCCCCGCCGATGACCCGCCACGCCCCGCCCCACCACTGCTCGACGTCGCCGGTGTCCAGCCGGGTGACCTCCAGGCCCGGCACGTTGGGCAGCGCGTTGCGCTCGGTCTGGCTGTTGACCGGGATGCGCAGCGGCGTGGCCGTCCACTGCCGCCGGTCCACCCGCGCCGAGGCGAAGGTGATCGCCGAGGCGCCGGCCGGGACGACCACCTCCCACAGCAGCAACGACGACGCCGGCACGGGATTCGCGGCGCCCGTGGTGGTGTTGCCCTTGACGATCACTACCCGGGCGTCGGTGGCCCCGGAGGCGTCGTAGGTGGTATCGCGCACCTGCACCACCACGCGGTCCGTGCGGGCCACCGCGGGCTCGCCCGCGGCGAAGGTCAGCGTCTCGTTCGCGTCGACGACCACGACGATCTGCCCCTGCAGCGCGTTGCTGGTGCCGTCCACGATCGCGACGAACGAGCTCACGGTCGCCTGCAGCGCGCTCACGCCCACCAGGTCCGCGGCGCCCGGGGAGTAGTACAGGCCGCCGCGGCGCTCCAGCACCGAGGCGCCCGGGCCCATGAAAACGCCCAGGGTCAGCCGGTGGTCCTGCAGGCTGGTGGCACCGGAGGCCAGGCCCAAGGTGCGAATCGTCAAGACGCCTCCTCGAGGAGCGGGGGAAGGGGGGAAGGACGGGGCGGGCCCGGAGGTCACATCGAGGCGGACTTCCACCGCACCGTGGCCTGGGCGCCCGGGCCGGACGCCTCGGCGAGCAGGGATAGGTCGTTGGGGCCCGGGTCCAGCTCGAAGTACTCGATCGGGACGCCGAGGTTCGATCGGGTGTTGCGCCGGTCGGTGGTGCCGTTGAGCAGCACGGTGCCGCGGTCGGTGTCGACGATCAGCGTCTGTCCGTCGTCCAGGTCGAGGTCGAAGACCAGGGCCCGGGTGGTCGTGGAGTTGACCAGCCGGGGCGTGGTGAGCGGCCCGATGAAGGTCACCACGGGGTTCGTCTCGGCGTTGCCGGTGTTGACGCACGTGGCGGTGTTCGGGACCGGGGCCGTGCCGTACACCAGCGGGTAGGCCAGGGGGTAGGCCAGGCCGCCGGACCCGCCGGCCGGGGCGCCGATCGTCACCGACTGCTCGACGGGCTCATACAGCCGCGGGTCGGCGCAGAACCACTGCAGCACCGCCTTGGGCGCGTACCCCATGCTGTAGGGCTGGTCGATCGGGACGACCCGGCCAGCGAACTGGGCGCCTACCACCAGCGTCTCGCCGTCGCAGCGGATGGCCAGCGGCGCCTGAACCGCGCTGCGCACGATCGGGGTTGCCGCGCGCAGGGCGCGGATCGCCTCCCCCATCGCCTCGCCGGCGGCGATCTCCAGAGTCGCGGTGACGGTGCGGGCCTGGCCGCGCATGCCGCCCGGCCAGGACCCATGCCGCGCCGTCCGGGGGGCGGACCCGTTGGTCAGGCCCGGGCTGTCGATCCACCCGTCCAGGCGCACCAGCTCGTAGCTGGTGCCGGCGCCGAACAAGAACCCGTTCCAGTCGATCTGGTAGTCGCTCAGGTCGGCCACCTAGTACCCCCTCGCGATGGACAGCAGGTAGAGCTGCTCGGCGATGTCCCGGGGGCTGTGGCCGGGGGCGGCGTAGAAGTTCTCGATCGTGATACCGCCGCCCCGCGCGACGATCTCCTGCTGCCCGGGCAGCTGCAGGCTCCTGGGTGCGGGCACAGGCGCGGCCACGGGAACGACCGGTACCAGCGGGTCGACCCGTGCCCCGACCGACGCCAGGTCCGCCATGTGCCGTGCCGCGGACTCCACCAGCCCGGATGCCTGCCGGATGCCGAGCGCCATGCCGGCGGGCAGCTCCTTACCGAGCGCGGCGAACACCTTGCTGGGGCTGGCGATGCCGAGGGCGTCCTTGACCCACTGCGGCATGATCCCGGCGAAGAAGTTGTAGATCGAGTCCTTGAACCACTGCCACATGCCGACCATGCCGTTCCACAAGCCCACGAGCAGGTCACGGCCGACACCGGCGAGCAGCCCGCCGAGACTGCCGATCGCCGACAGGATCTTGTTCGGCAGGCCGGCGACCCAGTCGACCAGCTCGGTGAACTTCCGCACCGCCCAGTCCTTGGCCTCGCCGATCCAGGCGCCGAGTTTGCCGGGCAGCTCACCGAACCAGTTGATGGTCTTCTTGATGCCGTCGACGGCCGTGCCGATGGCTTTCTTGATCTGCTCCCAGGCGGCCGGGACCTTGTCGACCAGCCAGGCCAGCGCGGGCGTGATCGCACTAATGATCTTGGTGGCGAGGTCGACGACCCACTTGATCAGCTGCCCGATGACCGGGATGACGGCCTGCAGCACGGTGGAGACCAGCTCGACCAGCCACTCGATGACCGGCATCAGGGCGATGATCAGATCCGCGCAGACCTGGATGATCGGCATCAGGGCCTGCAGCAGCTCGCCCAGCGCGTCAACGATCATGACGACGATCGGAACCAGGGCCTGGATCAGTTCGGTGACGACGGGCAGGATCGCCGAGATCAGCGGGGCGAAGGCGACCAGGAGCTCCGCGACGATGCCGACGATCGGGACGATCGCCGGCAGCAGCGCGGCGAACGCCTCCAGCAGGACGATTACCGACGGGGCCACGGTCCGCAGCGCCTGCAGCAGCGCGGCACCGACCTGCGTGGCCACGTCCGCGATGACGGGCAGCAGCGGGGCCAGGGCCTCGAGCAGCATGCCCAGGGCCCGGACCAGGATCTCACCGACCTGCCCAGCGACCTGGACGAGCAGCTCCAGCAGCGGAGTGAAGACCGGCATCAGGCCGGCGATCATCTCCGCGATCTGCACGATGAACGGGGCCAGCAGCTGCACCGCCTGGACCAGAACCCCGCCGAGGACCTGGGCCAGCTGGCCCAGCGGTTCCAGCAGCGGCAGCACCGCCGTGACGAGGGTGGCGAAGACGGTCAGCAGGGTGCCGCCGAGGGTGGTCACCAGCTCGCGGATGATCGGGATCAGCGGCATGACCGCGGGCAGCAGCGCGCTGACGAACGCGCTCACCAGCTGGGCGACGACCGGCAACAGCGGGATGATGGCCTGCGCCAGCTGGGCCCATGCCTGGATCAGCGCCCCGCCCAGGATGGTGACCAGCTGCCCGAGGACCGGCATCAACGACGTCAGCGCGGGCAGCAGCGCCTGCCCCCACTGGGCGACGACCTCGGCCACGATCGGCAGCAGCGGTGTGATCGCCGGCAGCAGGGTGTTGACGAACGCGGCGGCGAGGTCGACCAGCAGCGGCACGACCGGCGCGAGTGCCTGCAGCGCGTCGGCGAAGGCGCCCACCAGCAGCCGCACCGAGGGCAGCACCGCCTGAATCCCGGCGGCCAGCGCCGAGGCGATCAGCGCGGCCAGCTCGCCGACGACGGGCAGCAGCGGGGCCAGCGCGCCCAGCACACCGGCGGCGGCCGCCGCGACCGGCCCGAAAACGGGTGCCAGGGCACCGATGCCCTGGGTCAGCGCGGCCACGACGGTACCGACCGCGGGCACCAGCGCGGCCAGGGCCGGGCCGATCGCGGCCAGCAGCGGCCCGACCGCGGCCAGCGCCTGGCCGAGCACGGTGCCGAGCGGGGCCAAGGTCGGGGCGAGCGCGGCGACAGCGGCACCCAGGCCCTGGATCACCGCGGTGACGCCGGGCCCGATCGCGGCCAGCGCCGGGACGATCCCGCCGATGGCGGTGGTCAGGATCGGGCCAATCGCGGTGGCCAGGGTGGCCACGATCGGGGCCAGGGCGCCGATACCGGCCGCGGCCGCGCCGAGCACCGGCAGGAACGCCGCGGTGATGTCGTGCAGCGCCTGGAAGACGGCGATAAGCGTCTGCTGGCCCTGCGCGGAGTCGATGAAGGCGTGCACACCGTCGAGCAGCTGGCCGAGCACGCCGAGCGCGCCGCCGCCGGCGGCCTCCATGGCGCGGAAGACTCCGGCGACGATCCCGCCGAGGTCGCCGAGGATCGCCCCCAGCTGTCGCAGCACGTCCAGCGCGCCGGTCATCCAGCCCAGCGCGCGGCCGGAGGCGGCGGCCGCCGACAGGAACTCACCGAAACGGGCCGCCGCCGAGCCGATGCCGGGTGCCAGGGTCGAGACCCACTCGGCGCCGACCACGCCGAGGTCCCGGAACCCCGACAGCAACGGGGCCAGCGCGGGCACGACCGCCGCCACGGCCTCCCGCGTCGATGCGAACACCGCCTCGATCGCCCGGATCGTCTCCGCCGAGCGGGCGAACTCCACCAGCGCCAGGGCGCCGGCCCCGAACTCGGTGGCCACGCCGGTCATGCCCTCGCGCAGCGCGGTGATCGCCGGCAACAGGCTCCACATCTGGCCGATCAACGGGCCGAACAGGGCGTCCTGGGTGGCGTCCTTGATCGCGTTGACGGCCGGAGCCATCTGGAACAACTCGTAGGCGACCTCGGCGGCGGCCGCAGAGAGGCCCTTGGTGCCCTCCATGAACTTCAGGTAGTCGCCGCTCAGCGCGGCGCCGAATGCCTCGCTGACCCCGGACAACGCGACCTTGAGCGTGCCGATCGCCGCGGCGCCGAGCAGCGCCGCACCGGGGAGGGCGGCCAGCGCACCGGCGGCCGGGGCCAGCGCTGCGCCGAGCGAGACGACAGAGGAAGCCGCCGAGGCCGCACCGGCGGCCATCGCGGAGAGCTGGACCGCGGTGCCGATCGCGGTCACGCCGACCGTGCCG
Source organism: Streptosporangium becharense (assembly GCF_014204985.1). Taxonomy (NCBI): domain Bacteria; kingdom Bacillati; phylum Actinomycetota; class Actinomycetes; order Streptosporangiales; family Streptosporangiaceae; genus Streptosporangium; species Streptosporangium becharense. Next base: position 15,475 of record NZ_JACHMP010000002.1, read on the forward strand.
AGCCGGGTGCCGACTCCGGCCAGGGCGCCGCCGGCGCCGTCGAAGGCCGAGCGCAGCCCACCGGCGACCTTGCCGACGCCGTCGAGCCGACGCCCCATGCGCTCGCCGGCGTCGCCGACCTTGTCGAACGTCTTGCTGGCGAAGTCGCGGGCGAAGATGTCGAACGACATCGTGGCCAAGGGGATCACCCCCTTGGCTGCTCGATCACTCGATCATCTGGCCTTGCTGTTCTTGATCACGTCGTCGATGAACGCGCAGAACAGCTCGAACTCGCGGAGAGGCAGCGCGTCGACGTCAGCCGGGCTCAGGTGGCACAGGTACGCCAGGGCCGGCAGGTAGGTCAGCCGGCGCTTTTCGAGGTCGCCGCCCGATCCCGGGCGCGGCCGGCCTTGGTAGGGCCCGGCTCGTCGATGCGCTCCACCTTGATCGCGGCTAGGTCGATCTCGTACTCGCCGGTCTCGATCTGCGCCCAGCTGACGTCTTTGCCCAGACGGAATTTGAGGTTGATCCAGACGTAGGCGGCGAGCGCGAGGAAGTCGCCGTTCTGCATGCCGGCTTCCAGGTCCTTGGCCGTCAGGCCGGTGGCCTTCTGCAGCGCGATGCCCTCGTGCAGCGCCAGCCGGTTCGGGTCGGTCTCGAAGGTCTCGCCCTGGATCGTCATACGGAAGGCCATGAGGTCTCCTACTGCTTGTTGTCGAGCTCGCGGGCGATCTCGTCCATCGCCGCGAGGATGGTCTTGCGGATGCGGTCGGCGTGCCGCTTGATCGACGGCTCGAACCACGGCTTGCCCTTCTGGGCGTACCAGTGCTTGCGGTTGCCGAACAGCGGGTGTCTCCAGCCCTTCTTGCTGTTGAGGCGCCGCGGCAGGGTCCGCTGATCGGCCGGGAGCTTGCTGCCGTCGACGATGATTCGCACCCCCGCGCGGCGGCCGCCGTCGCGGATGTCGGTCTTGATCGCCGCGGCGATCGTGCGGCGCAGCCCGGACCGGGCCCGGGCCCGGGCGATGGCCCGCTGGTCGGCCGGCTTCCGGGCCCGGCCCAGGTTGTGCTCGGTGCGGGCCGTGCCGCCGCCGCCGTGCGCCCCGGTCACCGGCAGGCTCCGGACTGCGGTCTTGGCGTCGGCCACCGCCGGCCGGGCCGCGTCCCTGATGGTCTTGCGCAGCTTGGCGGCCAGCGTCTTGTCAACGCGCTTCAGGTCCGCTGCGAGCTTGCGCATCTGCTCGGCGCCGGTCACCCGCACATCGGCCACCATGGGCTACAGGGTGGTGTCGGCCGAGATGGACAGCAGTTGCAGCACCGGGTTGGTGCCGTCGGAGTACGCCTCGAACGCCACGTCCATCATCACGATGCCGGGCCCGTCGACCACCGGCGGCGCCTCCTTGAGGATGATCGCCGGGCAGATGAACGACAGCGTGTCCTCCTCGCCGGACGCGCCGATGGGTGCGCCGGTCAGGTCCAGCTGCAGCGCCAGCGCGTCACCGGCCTTGAAGACGTCGTACAGCTCGGCCTGGCTGAACTCGGCCTTGAGGCTGCCGGTGATCGTCGGGATGTCGTTCTCCAGCGGCTCTCGCTTGATGCCGCCGGAGCCGAGGCCGTAGCGCTCGGTCGCCAGCGGCGTGCTGCCCTTGATGCTGATGGAGTTGATGACGGTGGCCACCGCGGTTCCACCGGTCACCGACGTCACGCCGGACGCGGTGGCCACCGTGCCGCCGAGCTTCAGCGCCGCCTGGTGGAACCCGAACTGGTGCGCTGAGGTGTAGGAGGCGGTGGCCAGCGCGGTGGCGGTCGCCTCGTCCATCGCGTCGATGCTCAGCTTGAGGGTGGCGACGTCGTTGTCGCTGAGGCTGAACTCCCACTCGGTGACCTTGCAGCCCCGGTAGGTGAACGGGCGCACCGTGCCGGTGCTGGGCTCGGGCCGGCCGACCTGCATCGTGAAGCCGAGCCCGAGCTTGCCGACGGGGGTGTGGACCTGCCGGTAGGCCGTCGTAGATCCGATCTGCGTTGCGGTCGCCGTCGAGCCGATCATGTGCTTGTACAGCAGGCCCATACCGCGGGTGGCGATCGGCAGCTCCAGGTCCCCACCGGCGGTGACCCTGCTCTTCGTGACCCGGGAGACGCGCTTGTACTTCGTCCCGGCCGCCAGCGTGCTCGGCTCCAGGAACCCCGGGCTGTACTTCATCGACTCCTTGGTGTACTCCAGGAACCGCGTCACCGTGACCGCGGTGCCCACCGTGGTCTCGGCGGCGATGCCTACCTGACTGTCCAGGCCGGTACCGGTGGTCATGACTCCGTGCCTCCCTTGCTCTTCGCGGCCGCGCCGCTCGCACCGGCGGCGCCCGTGCGGGCGGTGCCGCTCAGCTGCCAGGTCTCCTTGGGCCAGGCCCGGATCTGCCCGCCCTGGTCGATGAGGTAGGCGTCGGACAGCTCCTCGAGGAACTGCCCGTCGACGGCGACGACGTCGCCGGCCTGGACCGGCAGCCCGTCGGGGCGGCCCAGGCTCCGGGTGTCGCCGGAGATGTTCGTGAGCGTCAGCTTGGCCACGCGGCCCCCTTTTCTATATGCGGATCTGGGCGGAGACGGTGAACGGCACCCGCGCCTGTGCCCCGGCCCTGGTCTGTTCCTGGTGCAGGCGGCCGCCGGTGATGGCCACCGTGGCTGGCGGGGCGAACCCCGCCCCGACGTCGGCGCGCAGCGCCGCCTCCAGGGCGGCGAAGTGGGTGTAGGCGCGGGTGCGGGCGGCGGCCAGGTCGTCGTCGCCGTCCCACGCGATGAGCACGCAGGTGACCTGGATCGTCTCGGTCTTGACGCCGGCGCCCAGGCCGGTCCAGTCCTGGGCCCAGTCGACGGCCTGGCCGTCGCCGTCGTCGTCGCCGTCCCAGCCGACACAGACCACGTCCTGGCCCGGGTCGGCGGTGACGGCCGGGCCGTCCAGTATCAGGACGTCACCGGGCAGCGCGCCGGTGAACAGGCCGACCAGCCGGTCCAGGAGGGCCGGCACCCGGGAGGACAGGGTCATCAGGCGAGTCCCATCGGTGTGCCGCCGAGCAGCTCCAGCGCCCGGCGGGGAATGGAGTGGCCGAAGCGGGGATCCCAGACCTCGTCGTCTCCGGTGGCGCGCGCCGTGCCCATGGTGCCGCGCTGGGTCTCCCACAGGTGACCGAGGATGATCAACGCGGCCTGGCGGACGTGCGCGGGCACGGCCGCGAGCCCGGCGGTGTAGACGATCGTGATGCGGCCGCGCTCCCAGCGGTAGGTGTATCCGCCCGCCATCCGGTGCAACACGCCGGCGTCGCCGTCCAGCTCGTAGCCCGACCCGGGCACGGTGCCACCGCCGGGCAGCGTGACCGAGGTGATCGACTGCACCGGGCGGCGTGAGAGCAGCAGGGACCGGCGGCCGCCCCAGCACCGGTCGGTGACGGTGACGGGCAGCACGATCCCGGTATGCCGCTCGATCGGGTCGGTCAGCGCGCCGATGAACCGGGCGATCTCCTCATCGTCGGCCGTCCGGGACGGCGGGATGTTGAGATGGGCCTTGGCCTCGGCGAGCGTGACCAGCTCGGCCACTCAGCTGCCCCGCAGCTTGCGGGGGCGCTTCTCACCGGGCGCCGCGGTGGCCGTCTCGACCGGCCCCATCTCGCCTTGCGCTGCCGCGGCCGGGCGGCCCTTGACCAGGGTCGGCTCGGTGTCGAACAGGTCGGGCCGCTCGGCCACCAGCTCGGCCGAGTCGTCCCAGACCTCGCCCCGGACCAACGGTGACTGGCCCTGTGACCAGCGCACCACGCAATCGTGCTTGACGTACACCACGCCCATACCGGGCACCTCCTTACACGCCGGCAGCGCCCGGTACGGCAGCCGGGCGCTGCTGCAGCTGGACTATGCGGGCTTGTTCACCAGCAGGCGGAAGCCGGCGTCGTTGATGGAGTCGGCGCCGACGCGCGCCCAGGCGAACCAGGCCCGCTGACCGGTCGGCAGGGCGAGCGTGCCCGCCGCGTTGAAGACGTGCGGGATCAGCTCGATGGACATGCCCGCGCGCTGGGCGATCAGGTAGTTGGACCAGTCGCCGACCACGGCCAGCTCGGCGGCGCCGACCGCCGCCGGCAGCGGGTCCATGTAGTCGTTGAGGTAGGCGCGGCGGCCCTTGAGGACCATGACGCCCTCCTCGGTGAAGTTCACCGTGAACGCCGAGTTGTTGTTGCTCGCGCCGAGCTGCTGGATCGCGTTGTTGACGTCGGTGGAGGACATCCACGCGCACCGGGCGCCCCGGTAGCGGATCGGCAGAGCGGCCCAGGTGTCGTTGACGTCGCTCGCCGCGATGGCGCCTCCGGCCGCGGTGGTCACCACCGAGGCGCCGCCGGTCAGGGCGGTCACGATGCCGGTCGGCTCGTTGGTGCCGGTCCCGTCGGTGAACTTCTTCACCAGAAGCTCGGAGTAGCCCTCGCCGAGCAGGCGGGCCATCTCGGAGGCGAATCCGGGGTAGTCCTGGTCGACCTCGAGGGAGTAGGGGATGTAGCCGTCGGCGCGGTGAACCGGCACGGTCGGCTGCGCCAGGGTCGGCGAGTTGTCGGAGGCGGCGGCGCCTTCCTGGCGGAACTGCCAGGTCACACCCGCGCTGCTGACGCCCTTCCAGGCGTCGGTGGTGATGGTCTCCACCCGGGCCAGGTTGAAGAAGTCGTTCGGCGAGCCCTGCGCGGTCAAGATGATCGTCGGGTCGATCAGGACCGGCACACCGTACCCGCCGGCGGCGTCGGTGCCGATGGCCATGGCCCGGAACTCCTCATACGCCTGCACCGCCCGGGACTGCTCGGGGGTGAGCACCGGCGTGGTGCGGGAGACCAGGCGCATGAACGCCTGCCGGTAGTGCGGGTGCTCGGTCACCAGCAGCCGGCGGGCCAGCAGCGCCCCGTCGACGTTGTCGTTGCGGGTCTGCAGGAGCCGCTCCAGCCGGGAACGCTGATCGTCGGCCAGGTGCCCAGCCGCGGTGTCGTCGCCGAGCACGGCCCGGGCCCGGTCGCGCAGCTCCGGCGCGGCCATCCGCGTGATGTCGTCGCCGTCGAACGGCACCACGGCCCGGCCGATCTGCGCGGTACGCCAGCGCCGGCGCGACTCGGCCACGCGCTCGAGCCGCTCGGCCTCCTCGACCTGCCCGCGCCGCTCGGCCTCCTCGACCTGCCCACGCAGCTCGGTCTCCTCGGCGTCGAGCGCGTCCCAGCGGGTCTGCTGGTCCTCGGCCAGGGCCGCATCTCCGGCGGCCTCGTCGATGCTGCGGCGCTCGGCCTCGATCTCAGCGAGCCGGGCGCGCATCTCCTCCAGCGTCGTCATCGTGACGCTCCTTCCTTCAGGTACGGGTAGCGACGCCAGCGGCGTTCGCGTGGCGTCAGTCCGCCCGAGTGGCGCGCGGCCGGCTCGCCGGATGGTGCGGGCGCGGCTCCCACCGCGGGCGCAGTGCCGATCAGCGGCTGCACGTCGCGGGGAGTGCGAAGTCGTTGGACGCGGGCCTCCAGGTCGGCGACCCGGACGGGGTCGCGGTCACGGAGCCGCGCGTAGAAGTCGTCCGTCATCGAGCGGATCCCGGCGGTGGCCTCGGGGTTCGCGGGCCAGGTGACCGGCCCGAACTCCAGCAGCCGGACCTCCTTGATGGTGCGCTCCGGCAGGCCCTCGGGGTTGTGCTCGGACCGGTCGGGCGCATCGTTCCACTCGTCCTTGATGACGCGGAACATGAACGATGAGCCGTAGGCGCCGGCCTCGATCCCAGGCAGCAGGTCCCGGTTGTAGGAGGTGTCGAACAGGGGCACGTCGCCGGCCGCCGCGTCCGGGTCCTCCCGGAGGTTCTCGGCCAGGCCGAGGACCTTGTCCCCGATCTGCGGGTCACCGCCGTGGTTGAACAACACCTTCACCCGGCTGCCGGACTCGGCGATGGTCTTGGAGAACGCGCCCCGCTCGGTGCGCTCCAGGAACCGGCCCTCCCAGTGACTGTTGATCTCATACCAGGTGCTGAACGGCGAGAACCGAACCGTCATCGTCGGCATCTGGCGCTCGGCCTGGTCGTCATCGGCGCGCGTCACCCGTACGGCCCCCGCGGCGGCCCGGACGATGTCCAGCTCGCGCAACGTCTCCATTACTCCTCCTGATCCGCCCCGTCGTGGACATCGCCCGGTCCGCTCGCCGGCGCCGCCGCGGTGTTCGGCTCGTTGCCCCACGGCACCGGCGGGAGATCCTCGGTGCCGCGCACCTCGTTGACCGTCTTCCACCGGTTGCGCAGGGCGATCTCATGTGCCTGGTAGCGGGTCAGCGTCGTGGACTGCAGCAGCGCATCCCGGTTCAGCCGCGCGTACTGGCCGCGCGGGAGCATCGCCGTCAGCACCCGGTCCACGCGGCGCAGCCACCGGTTCAGCGCGTACACCAGCAGGTGCGTGGCCCGGGATTCGACGTTGGAGTACGTCATCGACCCGCCGGATTCGTATCCGAGGACCTCGGCGATGCCGGGGCCGAAGATCCGCGCGCATTCGGCGCTGGTGAACTGGTTGGACTCCAGGAACTGCGACTCCTCCGGCGCAATCTGGATCTGCTGGTAGTTCCAGCCACGGCCCAGCACCACCGGCTCACGGGTGCCGCGCACCGCGGCCAGGAACCGCTCCTTGGCGGTGCGCGCCTGATCGGGGTCCAGGTCGGCCTCGGTGTTGGTCAGCATCCCGCCCGGGTGCGCGCCGTCGGTGAACCACTGCCGGCCGAACCGGGTGATCGCGATTCCGAGTCCGATCGTGCTCGCGTGGTGCTCGATCGGGGACATGCCCAGCACGATCCCAGGCATCGGGTAGCACCGCCGGAAGAACAGCTGCTCCGGTGGGATCTCGCGGCCGCGGTAGGCGAAGACCGGTAGGTCGTCACGCAGCCAGGCGCTGATCGCGTCCGGGTGCAGCAGCTCGACCGCCGTCGGGAAGTCCCCGCGCACATGCCGGTCGCGCACGATGCCGACCGCGTTGCCGCGCAGCAGCCAGCTCATCAGGAGCTGGAAGATCCAGTCCTCCACGCCCTGGCCGTCGGCGCCGGGATCCTGCAGCCAGGACGGAACCGGTAGCTCGGTGCGGTCGGCGCCCGTGCCGCGGAACACGTCGATCGGCAGCTCCGACCCCAGGGAGGCGATCAGGTCGACCGATGACCAGACCGCGACCTTCTGCAGGCTCGTCTCAGCGCGGGACAGGTCGACCTGGTCGAACTGCGAGCTGGTGATGATCGGCGGCAGGAACCTGCGCTCGGCGGGCGGGGCGGCCCGGCGGCCCCAGAACACGCCCATCAGCGCACCCGCTCGCACACGATGACCGTGCCGCCCCGCTCGAACCGGACCGGCCGGTAGGCGACCTGATCGGCGATCACCAGGTTCCCCTCGTCGTCGACGTCAACGTGGCCGGCGCCGACACCGGCCAGGAACTCGCAGGCGAACGCCGCCACGACGGGCGCCTGAAGGATCCGCACCGGTTCGCCCTCACGGGCCTGCACGGTCACCGCGTCGTACGTCTGCACTACGACCTCCGATCCAGCAGCAGCAGGAACGTGCCGGCGGCCAGCAGCCCCAGGGGCCGATAGATCAGCGCCAGCCCGGCACAGACGCACGCCGCCCCGGCCAGGCCGGGCAGCCACCTGCACGCCTCGCCGAGGCGTCGCACGACGCCGCCGGCGAGGTCGGCGGCCTTGAGCCAGTCCATCCGCCGGCCTCCCTGGTCAGTAGATGTTGGCGAGCGGGTCATAGTCGGTGGTGACCAGGTGCGCCCTGGTCTCATACGCCCACCGCGCGGTCGTCGCCACGACCAGCGGGGAGATGTCCGCGGTGGAGATCCGCCGGCCCCAAGCCCAGGCGTCGCCGAGCGGGCGGGTCTTGGCGCCGGTGATGGCGGTCGTCAGCTCGTCTTGGCCGATGTGGCGCAGCGTCCCTTGCGTGACGGCGTCAGCGAACTGCCCACAGGATGCCGCGACCTCAGAGGCGGTCGGGATCGCCAGGTCGCCCCGCTTGGGCCTGTCGGGGTCCTCCGGGCGGCAGATCCCCTTCTTCTCCAAGTCCACCAGCAGCGAACCGGCCGGGCCCTTGGCGTCCACGCCGATCGCCACCGGATCCCACCGCTGCCGCAGCTCGGCCAGCCGCCCCACCAACCAGTCAGTACCGGGCCGCCGATCCACGATCTCGACATGCCCCAGCCCGTCGGCGCGCAGCCCGTACACGCCGATGCATGCGCTGTCCCGCGACGGGGTGACGTCGACGGCGAACGCCACCGGCCCCTCGCGCCGCGAGTCGGGGTCGGTCAGGGCCTGCCATACGCCGATCTCCAGGACGCTCGGCCCGGCCGCCGCCCGGGGCAGCCACACGCCGAGCCGCTCGACGGGGAATGCCTCGCCGAGCCCGGACGGCTTGGCCTCGTCCTCAACGGTTTCCTCGGTGATCCGGACGCCGAGCGCCGGGTTGCACGCGTACCACAGATCGCGGTCGGTCGCCGCGCGGCGCCGGTCGGCCGGGTCGTCCAGGTCCAGATCGGCGCCCCAGTCGAAATGCGCCAGCCGCTCGGCGCCGGCCTCGCCGTCGGCGCGCAGCCCGTACACCCACGCGGCCGGGTCGTCCGGCGGGGTGCCGAAGAACCACTCCTGCGGGTTCGGCCGGGCGCTGAGCGTCGGCAGCGTGGCGGCCCGATGCTGCGCGGTCAGCTCCTGGGCCTCGTCCAGGACGTTCTTGTCACCGCTGAACCCGCGGCCGCTGCCCTTCGACCGGGCGATGAAGCGCAGCCGGGCGCCGCCCGCCGCGCGGGTCAGCTCGATGCCCTGCTCGCCGTTGGCCTGCCAATACCGGTTGACCCGCCGGTCCAGGTCCGGCGTCTGCTCGCACAGGCCCTTGATCCGCAGGAACGCCTCTTGGGCGGTCTTGTACTCGTGGGCGGAGTGCAAGATGAGCTTCTCGCCGAGCAGGAACAGCCAGGCGAGCTCCAGCGCTTCGATGATGCCGCCCTTGCCGTTCTGCCTCGGCACCCACACGCTGACCTTGGTTGCCGCCCACCGGCCGTCGGCCTGCTCGCCCAGGCCGTGCGTCAGGACGTACTGCTGCCACGGGTCGAGGATCAGCCCGGCGGACGCGGCCAGCTCGATCACCTCGGGCGCGGCCGAGGTGGCGTAGGCCGGCCATCTACCGACTCGCGGCGTCTGCGCGCCGCGCCGCACGCCGAGCGGTGAGGTCGTCAACGGTGCTTGCCTCCTTCCCGCCCGCAAGCGCGTCAAGGTCGGCGATCACCGCACGCAGTTCCTTGGCGATCACCGCGGCGTCCCGGCCGGCCGCCCGGTGCAGCTCCCGGGCGAGCTTGTCGCGGATCGCCTCCAGGCTCGCGCGCCGGTCGCCCTCGGCGATGACCGTGGAAACCTGCCGTCTCATCCAAGATCACCCCCGTAATGCTCCGCGGAGAGAGATGCGGGAGAGGGTGGCATTGGGGTCACCCACCCGCCACCCAAAAAAGCCCTGACCTGCACAAACGCCGCGAGCGGTGGAAATGTTGGAACGGCCGGGCTGGTGCCTGGTCGTGCTCGTTCACCACGCTTCGGACGTCCGCACCGGTCGACCGGCCTGCCCTGTCCGGTTGCCCCGGCGGCTGTTGCATCGCATGTGCGCCGGGCGCAGCAGCCGGATATCGCGTTCGGCGCCACCGAGGCTGATCGGGTCGACGTGATCGGCCGTCCAGCTCATCGGGTGCTTGGCCGGTAGGGACTTGTCGATGGGGTGTCCGCACAGCCAGCACACGTCACTGCCCGGGCTGGAGCGCAGCCTGTTCCACACGCGCCGCCAGGGGCGCCCGGCCCTCCCCTTGCTTCTGGCCATGGTCACCCCCTCGGGCACGGGCGAGCGGCAGCCCATACCGCCCGCCCGCTTCCCCGCCTCCCGTACAAGCCCATCCCCACAGGCCCCGGACATGCGAAAGCCCCGCGCGATGGCGGGGCCTCCTGGCTGCGGACATAGTGATCTCCGCAGAACTTCAGCGTGACAGGATATGATCGTCTCCGCAAGTGCGCAGGTCAGCGCCGCTCTCGGAGGGTCTCATCCGCGAGTGAGGCCAGCACGGCCGCGGCCGCAGAGATCTCCTGCAGATGGTCGGGCGGCAGGGTGGCCAGGGCCTTGCGCGCGGCTTCCAGGTCCCCGCGGTAGGCCCATCCCATGGCGCCCTGGGCGGCCAGGATGCGGCTCATCTGGTTGAACCCTTTGCCGAGCTCAGCGGCGGTGTTCTGCAGGGCCTTCTGCAGGTCCTTGGCCCACTCGGGCTGCTCGGGTGTCTGGTCGGTCATGCTGGGATCCTCTCGTGTCGCGCGGGGGGTCGTCTCATGGTCGGCGGCGCCACTTCTCCAGCACCTGGATGGCCTGCCCAGGCAGGTAGATCCGCCCGGGCGGGAGCAACGCGTTGGCGATCTCGTCGGCGTAGCGCAGGGGATCGGCCGTGCCGATGGCCCAGGTACGCATGTCGAGGGCAAGGTCAGCTACACGGGCCAGGGCCTGCTCGGCACGCTCGGCGCGGGCACGGAGCTGGGCGAGCTCATCGGATGGTGAACGGTGGGGGGTGGGCATGGGGCGACCTTCCGTGTTCCGGGGCGGGGCGTGTTCTCCCGGGTTACCATGAGGGGACTCCTCCGGGAGTTTTCAACCTGTGGGACCGGCGAGGCTTCCGATTTAGAACCCTTCGGGGTTCCGCCTCGCCGGTCCTTCGTGCTGTACGGGCGGGGGCCGCCCCGGGCCGGGTGCCCGGGGCGGCGGGGTGGCTCAGTCCTCGGAGGGCCTGAGCCGGGTCTCGGCGATGTCCGCGAGGTTCTTGAGACGGAGCAGCCCGTAGGCCATCGTCTCCAGGCGCCACTCGTCGGGGCCGAGGGCGTCAGCCATCACGCCGAGGTCGCGGACGGTCAGCCACTCCAGGAGCAGCTTGTCCATGACCCCTGCCAGGACGCGCTCCAGCGGGAGGTCCCGCATAGCGATCCTGGCCCGGTCGATGGCGACGGCGGCCAGGGGGCCGCTCCAGTTCTCGTCCTTGATCGAGGGGATCCCGATCGGGAGGGGCAGCCAGCCCAACAGCTTGCCGATGCGGGTGTATGCCCCCAGGAGCGCGATGCTCAGTTCGTCGAGCTGGTCGTGGTTGTCCACTGTTTTCTCCTCTGTTGAGTTTTCAACCTGGCTGTCGGTTCGGGTTTCCGACTCCCTTGCCGACACCTGAAACTATACCGCAGTTCTGTCCCGGACGGAAGATCGCCGAGCGGCGAATCCACGGATTTCTCACCACCCGATTCCGGCAACAAGGGGCGGCATCCCGCTTCCCGCAGGGGCAGAACTGCGGTATAGTTTCAGGTGTTGGGAGGGCGTCGGAAACCCGCCCAGCACGAAGGTTGAAAACTCAAGAGAGGAGCCCAGATGGGTGCAACCACTCATCACCGCACCAGCGTCGTGATCCGGCTCGCCGGACAGCACGACACCTTGGTGGAGGCCGGGGAGGAGATCATCCGGGTAGCCATCCCCGGTGCGATGATCACCATCACGGACTGGACGGCCGCCTGGTCGATCTGGAAGACCTGGCGAGAGGCCAACAGCGCGATCCCCAAGCTCTTCCCCAGCGGAGAGCAGGCACCGGCCTACCGGGCACACCCGGACTCCCTGGTTCTCGCGTCCGTCGCCTACAAGGCAGCCGTCAAGGGGCGCGACATCCAGGGCAAGACCCCAAGGCACAGCCCCAGCGGGTGCGGTGAGCTGAAGGTTCGGCTGGAGTCTCTGGTCATCATCTGCGATGACCGGGATGCAGCCGAGACGCAGGTTGCCACCTGGGCCCGGATGTACGACCTCGCACAGAGCGAGGTCTGGCCGGGCAGGCTGGCCGAGCGGTAACCAGCCGGGGGCGGTCCACAGGGCCGCCCCCCTTCGGGCCGCCGTCCACAGAACGCGGTTCGGGCTCCTCTCTGATGCGGCCAGGCGCCCAAGCTGAAGGCCGCGTACCGAAAGGAAGTGCTCATGTTCGAGATCCGAGACGACCTCGGTCACCGGCTCGGCCAGGTGCCGACCTTTGAACGAGCGGAGGAGTTGCTGGAGGACCTGTGCCGCGCGGCGCACGCCCAGGCCGTCGCCCACGGCGAGGGGACGAGCGACCTGTGGCACCGGTTCACGGTCACCGACACGACCACCGGCGAACAGGTCGCGTTCCGCAGCTACAACCCCGACCCGGACAGGCCGTATGAGCCGCTGAACCAGGAGGACCGATGATCCCGCACGGCAGAGAGGCGATCGACGCCAAGGGTGTTGCCGAGGCGCTCGGGATGGCCTACAAGACGTTCCGCAACAAGGGGGGTGCCGAACACTTCGGTCTGCAGCCGTTCGTACCGGGCCGTCGTAAGCCGCTGTACGACCGCGCCCAGGTCGAGGCCGTACGGGACGGTCGGGTGCTGCCGACGTGGTCGATCGGCACACGGCAGCACCCGGACGATCTGCTGGACGAACAGGATGTCGCCGAGGCGCTCGGCATCACCTACGCGGCGGTTCGCAAGGACCGGTCAGCTGGCCGGTTGCCTGGCTGGGTCGACGTGTGCGGGGTGGCCCACATCAAGCGGGCCGCTCTGCGACTGGTGATCGCTTCACGTCCGGGCCGGGGGGTCGGCGGGGGACGGCCACGCAAGGCTACAGACGCGGATCGTCAAGCAGGGTGAAGCCGTCGGCGTCGCCGTCGCTGAGCGTCTGGACGGTGAAGGCCCTACCGGGCAGCTCGTTCGCGGGCAGCCCGGCCTGAGCGGCGATACGCGAGGCCGACACCCGCAGCGGCGCGGCCGCCGGGTGGCGCGGGGTGATGAGCTCGGCGACGTCGCCAACGGTGATCAGGACGCGAACGGTAGTCATGGAGTCCATTCTTTCTGTGAGTGGGCAAGGGGTTGGTCAGGCAGCGCGGGGCGGGCTCGGCCGGGCGGCCCGGATCCGCCGGCACGTCTGATGCCGGCACCGGGCGCAGGCCGGGCCGGCCAGGTCGACGGCCTCCAGGCCCTCCAGCAGGGCCAGGACGTCGCCGACCCGGTACAGCGGATGGTGATGGTCGCCGCGGCCGCGCGAGAGGAGTAGGCCGCGCTGGGCCCACTGCCGGACCCGCTCGGGGGTGACCGGGCGGTCCAGGCGGGTCAGGGCCCGGGCGATCTCGGCCGCGGTGCCCAGCACTCCCTCGGCCTCGCGCAGCAGCCACGCGCGACGGGCCCGGACGTCGGTGATGGCGCCGCACCGGCACTGCACCAGCCGGGCGCCGGGGCGCGCGTACAGGTCGGTCATGCAGGTGCGGCCGTCGTCGCCGCGGTGGGAGCACGGCCCGCAGTAGACGAGCTCGGCGCCGCGGCCGCGGTCAATCGCGTTCCGCGCGTGGCGGATCGCGGCGCCGAGTTCGTCGACGGCTTCCCCGCCGGCCGGGTGCCGGCGAAGGTCTGGGATCCGGTCGGCGAGCCAGGCGGCCATCGCCGGCAGCGTGTTCTTCGGCAGGATCCGCGTGGTGATCCACGCGCACGACCCGTGCCCGCACCGGCTCGGGCAGGCCGGGCCGACCGGCTGGCCGTGCCGGTCCAGGACGCGCACCCACCCGGCCAGCGCCGAGCGGAGTACGGCGATGGCCTCGGCGGCCGCTTCGCCGTAGCCCAGCGGAGTCTCGGCGCCGCGGCGGCCGCCGCCGCCGAGCCGGGCCTGGCGGGCCAGCGCGGTGTCGAGCTCGGCGGCCAGGCCGTCGGCGTCGGCCACCTCGGCGAGGTGCTGGTGTAGCTCGGCGCCGCAGCTGACGCACGCCGCGGCGCCGTCCGGGGACGGGCGGCTGCAGCCGGGCACCTCGCACAGCGGGTAGGTCACTGGCGGTCCAGGGTCCTTGTCGTGTTGGTGATGTCGGGGACGAAGGCGCCGCGGCGGCCGCCGCGGCGGTGGGTGTCGCAGGCGCGCACCCACCCGGCGGGTGTCCAGCGCCAGCCGGTCGCCGGGCGGCACCCGTAGGCGCACGGCTCGGCCGGGGCGGGCGCCGGTGGTGCCGGCCGGTCAGTCATGGTCGATCCTCACCACGCCGTGCTGCGCGGCCAGGAAGTCGGCGCTGGTTGCGGCGGCCGCCGCGGTGGCGGCCAGCTCGCTGTGCGCCGGGCCGTGCTGAGCGGTCAGGTGCGCCAGTTCGTGCTCGGCCAGGGCGGCGGGCAGGTCCCAGATCATGATGACCACGCTCCCGTCGGGCTGCTCGATCCCCACCGCGACCGTGCCGAGGCGCTCGGCGCCGTCTGCGGCGGGCGTGGCCGGTCGCTCCAGGGTGGGGTGGGCGTTATCCACGGTCGGCCTCCGGGTCGTCGTCGGGGAAGTCGGGGATGTCGAAGGGGTGGCGCAGCAGGTCGCGCTGCTGCTGCCACCACGCGCGGAGCCTGGTGATCACAAGGTCCTCCTCAGCGGGTACGGCGGTCCGGCCGAGGCAGCCGGGCCGGGTGATGGGAACGGGCGGTGAACGTGGCCAGGCCGGGCAGCTGGGAGGCGGGCGGGGCCGGGCGGCAGCCGGGCGAGGTGGCCACGTGCGGCATGAGCCGGTCTTCGTAGGACAGCAGCGGCATGGCCTCGCGGCCGGCCAGGGAGCGTGACCGCCACGTGCCCGCGCCGTCGCGCCAGACCGCCGCGTTGCCCGCGGCGTTCGGGATCGGGTCGACGGCCAGGCGGCGGCCGCGGCCGGTGGTCGTCACCAGGACGGCCCGACGGCACCACGGGCACGGTTCCAGGTCGTTCTCGGTGGGGATCATGCCTCCTCCGGGGTCAGTGGCTGCGGGTCGTGGTCGCCGTACAGCGGCGGCATCGGTAGGTCGAGCGCCAGTTGCGGCGGCTGATCTCCTCCCAGCGGTGAAGGCACAACAGGCGCCTGATGATCAACAGTACGCGGCACATTCGAGCGTCCGTTCGAGTTCGTAGGCGAGTGGGTCAGGCAGGCCGTCGACGGGGCCGGGTTCGCGGACGCTCATCGGCGCGCTCGCATCTTGGATCGGATCTCCGCGAGTCGGGCGCGCGTCGCGGCGATCTCCTGGGCGGTCGCGGGCGCGGCCGGGTCGGCCGGGGCCGGGGCCGGGTCGGCGATCGTGGTCGACGGCGGCCGCCACGCCGCGGCCACTCGGTTGGGCTCGGAGGTCAGCAGCAGCCGGTCCAGGCGCCAGCGAGCGATGGCGGCCGGGTGGTCGCCGTCGTGCACACCGGCCAGAGTCCGGCTCAGTTGCGCGGTGTCGTAGCCCTGCATCAGCAGGGACAGGACCCGCGGGGCGAGGTAGAACGGGAGCCCAGCCCGGGCCAGCACGCCCAGGGCCATGTCGCCGTGCCGGGGCGGGTACTGCTCGGCCAGGGTCAGCACCTGGGCCGGGGTCAGCCACAGATCACCCTGTTCCGTCGGTGCCGGTAAAGGGGGCAACCGGGCAAGATTCCGCAGTTCCGCGACGGTGGCCACCACCGAGGGCTTGTGCTCTGGGGAGGACGACGCGAAGGGGTTAACTGGTTCTATGTGGCCGTTTCGCTGAGATGTTGCGACCTGGGACTCCGCCGCATCACCGCAGGTCGGGACATGTGCGGATTCTGCGGAGGTGTTGACCCGCCCGGCGGCCAGGGCAGCGTCCAGCAGCGCCCACGCCGCATGCTCGGCGGGCAGGGTGCCGGGGGTGTCGGTGACGACGATCAGGTGCTGCCAGCGGCCCCGGCCGAGCGACCGGCGGGCCTGCATCAGGTGACCCGCCTCGGCGAGCTCGGCGTGGTCGCGGCGCAGCTGGCCGACGGTCAGGCCGTAGCCGGCGGCGAGCTCGGCCCGGCCGATGCCCGGTGCGGGCGGGCAGGCGAGGTAGCGGAACAGCAGGCCGAGCGCGGCCGTGCTCAGCGTGGCGGCGCGGGTCAGCGCGTCGACCGGGTCGCCGTGCGCGTGCGCCAGGACGAACGTCCCGGTGATCGTGGAGACCTCCAGGATCCTGGTGGCCATCAGTGATTGTCCTTCGCTGTGGTGGTGACGGGGCCCGGGGCGGGGGCGGTATGTCGGGCCAGCCAGGCGGCCGCGCGTGCCCGGGTGCGGTCGCTGGCGGTGCCGCGGGCCATCTGCCGCAGTGCGTTCTCGGTCAGGTCGGCCTGGAGGGCGACCTGCCACCACGGAATGCGCGGGACGCAGCGCCGCCGGAGCTCATCGATCGCCGCGTGCAGCTGCTGGGGCGTCGGCTGGGACATCAGACCTCCCAGACGACGCCGGGAGCCGGTACGGGCTCAGGGGCGGCAGGGGCGACGGTGAGGGCGGCGGCGGCCGCGGCCGTGACGAGTACGGCGACGGCCACGCACAGGGCACACAGAGGCCACCGGAACGCCACGGCCAGCACACCGGCGGCCGCGGCCGCAACGGCGACGACCGCGAACAGGCCGAGCATCACCACGGCCACCACCGGCGGCGGGCCGCGGTGCGGCGGCGGATCGCGGCCAGGCCGTCGGCGACGGGCAGCCGGTCGACGACCGCCCGGTGCGTGATCAGCGTGGCCTCGGTGACCGGGTCGACCGGCGGGAGGGGATCGGGCGCGGCAAGGAGGGCCAGCCGCGCTCGCCACCCTCCCGCCGACCGCGGGACGGCCAGCGGGAGGAATCGATGAGGCATCGTCACGTCCAGGCGTCCGCGCGGGGCGGCCAGCCGTCGGCGCCCCGGCCGTCGGCCTGGCGGGCTGGGACGAGGACGCCGAGGGCCGAGGCGAGCAGCCGGTGAGCGGCGCCCGGGCGCGCGGGCGCGCGGTGGCGGCCGGTCACTGCTCGGCCGCCGGCCGGTGAGGGTCCGGCACCACCTCGGCCGCGGGCGCCGCAGGGGTCACGGCGTACACGTAGGGCCGCACCACCGAGCGCTGCCCGGCCTCGGCGATGGCGGTCACGCTGGGCGGCACCGGCACCGCGCTCGCCACGGCGAGCTCGGGCGCGGCCACGGGCTGGGACTGGGCCACCGGCTCGAAGGGGCCGCGCGACAGCGGGTCGGCGGCCTCCGGCGGTGCGGCCGCGGCGAGCGCCGGTTCCGGGCTGGGCTGGCTGGGGTGGGCGGCCATGACTCGCTGCCGGTCCATGTCGTCCCAGCGGGCCAGCTGGTGGCCGACCGCGTTGTACAGCGCCAGCAGCTCCTCGCGGCTGTCACACCAGATGGTGCGCCGGTCGGGCCGGTCGACCGGGTTGCCGAAGCAGATCGCGGCCCGGCGGTGGTCGCCGATCTGCTCGATCGGGCCGAGGGTGGGCCACCCCAGGCGGCTGGTGTAGATCTCGTCGATGTAGCTCATCGGGTTTCCTTCGGGACGTCGCCGAGGGGCGGGGGTTGTAGGGCGTGCCACGCGATGTGGTGCTGGCGCTCGGCCTCGGCGACCGGGCGGGACCGGTGGGCGTGGCCACGCCACCGGCACCCGGACGTCCGGCACACCGGCCGGATCCAGGCGCCGGCGACCAAGAGCAGGGCAACGACGACCCGGGGGGCGGCCGGGGGGCGGCCCATCAGGTGCCGTCCGCAGGCGCGGTGACCTCGGCCCAGTTCCTGCCTTCGGCGAGCGCGGCCCGTAGCTGCGCGGTGGTGACGTACCCGGTCACCGGCACCGTGGCGAGCTGCTCACGCAGGTACGCCGCCTCGCGGGCCGGGCTCGTCAGCGGGTTCGTCATCGCCTCCAGGGCGATGACCGCGTACATGCAGCGGTGCTCGACCAGGTCCGCACGGACGGCCGCGCCGCCCGAGGTCGCGGCGTGCGGGACGTCGAGCGCTTCGCGCACCGTGGTCAGCAGGTCGAGCAGCTCGGCGATCTCGGTGCGAGCCGTCTCGTAGGCGGTGGCGAGCATGAGAGCCTCGGCCCGGTCGATCGGACTGCCGTCGGGCGTGCTCCGGATGCGTGCGGCCATCGCGGCCACCGTGTCGGGGTGCCCGCGCCGACCGGGGCTGTCAGATGTGAGCGGTACGGTCATGTCTGGGAGCTCTTTCGGGGTAGGCGGGTCGCTCTCCCGGTGCGCAGGCACCGGGAGAGTCCTCGTTTCATGGGGCGTGAACTGACTGCGGTGCGCTCCGCGTCGGCCGCGGCTGGTGCATAGCCGGGCCCTGCGCCCTTCGGAAGGTCAAGCCGTGTTGCCGGTGATCGGCTAGTTCGCTCGGCGAAATTCCGCGAACCGGCCGCTCTCCCGCGATTTCAGCGGCGTCACCGTTTGCGATGCGGGCGCGGAGGCGGCGCGCGTGCGTGAGGTTTCGCTACTCGACGTGGTGGGTTTCGGCTCGCTTGAGGCATCGCCGCCGCGAGCGAAGTAGTCGATGACGTGAGCAATCTGCGCGTCGGTCCACAGAAGCTTGCGGCCGGCGTAGGTCGCCTGAACGAGCTTGGCAGCGGCGAGACGCTTGAAGGTGTATCGGCTGATACGGCCACCGGTACGCGCGGAAGCTTCCGCGCTGTTGTAGAGCGGGTAGGCCGGCGTGCTGTCGACGCTTCTTGTCCCGCCTCGGGGCATCTGACAGTTGCGGCACGTGGTGCGATGGGGCTCGTTCTTCGCCTGGCAGTCGCCGCATATCCACATGGGTTCACGGGGAGGGTGCGGGCTCATGCGTCTGTCTCTTCCGGCATGAGGTCGCTGACCTTGCAGTTCAGCGAGACGGCAAGCTGCTTCAGCTTCTCCGGGGAAGCGCTGGCCAGCCCCTTCTCCAGTCGCCACAGGTAGCTCTTGGCGATCCCGGCTTTGCGCGCGAGGGCCTGCCCGTTCATGCCTGCTGCGATGCGCCTATGCCGGATCCTTTCGGGATCTTGGTTCAGTCGGCGTTTCTCCATGCACGAGAAACTACAGGGAACAGCAGGGAACCGCAATGCGGTTTCCTGCTGTTTGTCGCAGTAAGTATCTGATGGCCAGCTTGCCATATGCCGACAGGCTCAGTTGGATATGGTTCTCTCTAGTTCCCTGAAGAACTAGGCGAGGGCGAGCATGAGTCCACAGGCAGGCAGTCCGCCCGAGGCGGATCTGATCCGACTGGCCCGCAAGGCCCGCGGCATGACAGCGAAGGAGGCCGCGGATCGAACGCCGATCCGTCTCAGCGAGTCACGCTGGTATCACATTGAGAGAGGGTGGGAGAGCAAGACGAAGCCAGTCAAGGCCCCTCCGAACACCCTGGCCCACATGGCGCGGGTGGTGGGCGTCTCTCCGGAACGGCTGGCCGAGGCCGGCCGTGAGGATGCGGCGGAGATACTGCGCGAGATCCTTCGCCTTGAACAGCAGGAGCCGGCCAGCCTGGACGCGCCAGACGACACGTCGAGCGCTGTAGATGTGATGGACGTGCAGACTGATCATGGTTTGGTGATGATCCCGGTCCCCTTCGACATGCCAGAGGCTCAACGCGAGGAACTGCGCCAGTGGGGGATCAAGATGGCGCGGTACTACATGGAGCAAAGTCAAGGCACGGAAAAGCCCGAGTGAGCTAACCGCAAAGCTATAGTTTCGTCGCCTACTGCACATATGTCCCATTACGGGCGTGTTTCAACGGTGACGAATCACTCACATGGTGCAAGGGTGTCCTTTCCATCCTTTATTGACCCCCTGGGTGTACGTACGTAGCACCACCCTGCACCGCCTGAGAGGCACCACCATGCACCACACCGTGCTGTA
This sequence comes from Streptosporangium becharense, assembly GCF_014204985.1. Taxonomy (NCBI): domain Bacteria; kingdom Bacillati; phylum Actinomycetota; class Actinomycetes; order Streptosporangiales; family Streptosporangiaceae; genus Streptosporangium; species Streptosporangium becharense. The sequence goes on from NZ_JACHMP010000002.1 coordinate 35,107, forward strand.
CATCGCCGAAGCCCCGCACCGCCTTCACGGGCGGCCTGCTGCTCTCTTCCTCACAGATTCGCTTATGCAGGTCTCCATGGACCGCGAGCAAATCGAAAAGCGCATTTTCGGAATCATGAAAGTAGTCGCCGCAACCGTCGTCGGGAACCTCACGCTTCGCGACACGCCGTCCGATGAACCGTGGGGGCGGACGACGTTGCGCTTCGCCGAGGCCGACGACCCGCAGATCATGATTCCCACCATTACCGCATCCGGACTTGAATTGCCGGTCCCCCGCCATCTCATCACCGTGGATCTTGCGCGTGCGTTGGAGGGGCTCACGGACAAGTCGATGCGCTTCTACAACCCCCCTACCCTCTAGGAGAATCACGGTGGCCTACCCCGAGAAGCGAGGCAACCGCTGGCGGGTCCACTTCAAGCGCCCCGACGGCACCTGGACCAGCTCCAGTCGTGACGAGCACGGCCAGCCCTTCCTCACCAAGGATGCCGCGCAGTCGTACGGTGACGCCCAGGAGCTCGACATCCGGCGCGGTATCTGGCGGGATCCGACCCTCGGGCAGATGACCCTGCAGGCGTGGATCGACCGCTGGTGGCCCGCCCAAGACGTCGCCCTGGGTACACGTCGCAACTACCGCTATGTGATCGAGACGTTCGTCTTGCCGACCTTCGGCCGCCGGGCCCTGGCCAGCATCACCCCCGTTGAAGTCGCCAGCTGGGAACGCTCCATCCTCACGGCCGGCTACGCGGTCAACGTGGCCACCAACGCCCGCGCCCGGCTCATCACGATCCTCGGGGACGCCGTCGCAGATGGACTGATCCAGGCCAACCCGGCACTCCGGCCGCGGAAGCGCGGCCGGAAGCGGGCCGTCGGCGGGCGCGGCATCGAGAAGATCTGGCCCACCCCCTTCCAGGTACTGCTGATCGCCGAGCGGGCCGCGCTCGTCTCCGGACGCGATGAGGAGTTCGTCCCACCGATCGCGATGGGGTGGACCGGGATGCGGTGGGGCGAGTGGGTCGGGTTGGACCGGGCGCACCTGCGCCTGGGGAGCATCCGGGTGGACTGGCAGCTGTACGAGGACGCCGGCCGGTTCTACCGGCTGCAGCCCAAGGACGACTCGCGGCGGACGATCGACCTACCGCCGTTCCTCGCCTCCTTGCTGTCGTGGATGGTGCAGGAACACCCGGACCGGCGGTGCCAGTGCGCCGGCGGGCCGCCGGCCGAGGGCGGCGGAGAGACACCGTGCCCAGGAGGGCAGCCATACCTGTGGCTCGGCGGTGGTCGGATCCGGAAGAAGGGGCCGAAGGAGCGGCAGGAGACAGTCGTCGAGACAGGTCACCCGCGGGCGAGCAACTACCTGCGCCGCATCTGGGATCCGGCCGTCGACGGGGCACACCCGAAGGATGGGGCTCGCCGTCCGCCGATGCCGGTACTCGTCGACGTCGCCGACGCGCTGTGGCCGGGGGCGCCGCGGGCGCCGTGGCCGATGGCGAAACCAGGTGAGGAGTTTGTGGTGCCGCGGGGTCATGGGGTTCCGGTGTACGACATCGAGCGCAACCATCTCGCGTCGTGGCTGCCGATCCTGCAGGGTCTCACCCCACACGGGTTGCGGCATGGGCACAAGACGTGGATGGCGGAGGACGGGATCCCGGAGATCCTGCAGGCGGACCGGATGGGGCACGCCGTGCCGGGGATGCGTGGCGTGTACACGCACGTGTCTCCCGCGATGCGGGAGGCCCTTCTGGGCGCGTTACAGGCTCGCTGGGAGAAGGCCCTCGCGCAGCGGGCCGCGCTCTCCTTACGATCGCCTGTTCCGATTCTCGACCACCTGTTGGAGCCGTTCCGGACGGGCCGCCTGAAGGTGATCTCCCAACCGTCTCCCAAACGATCAGAAGGCCCTATCCGGATGATCACCGGATAGGGCCTCTGAACTGCGAGCCGACGAGGGGAATCGAACCCCTGACCTACAGTTTACAAGAC